>CP014772.1 GCA_001596135.1 Mucilaginibacter sp. PAMC 26640 | reverse complement strand
TCTGGGTCATTTTCGGCGAGGACCGCTTTCGCTGGAGCGCGACGATGATCGGCCTGTCGCTTGCGGTATTCGGAATCTGCACGCCCTCGCTCAAGCCTTCGTCACTGGTCCCGCCACCAAACGTTTCGGCGAGAAGCAGGCCATTATCGCCGGCATGGCGGCCCCACGGGTGCGCATGATCGTGCTCCTGTCGTTGAGGACCCGGCTAGGCTGGCGGGGTTGCCTTACTGGTTAGCAGAATGAATCACCGATACGCGAGCGAACGTGAAGCGACTGCTGCTGCAAAACGTCTGCGACCTGAGCAACAACATGAATGGTCTTCGGTTTCCGTGTTTCGTAAGTCTGGAAACGCGGAAGTCAGCGCCCTGCACCATTATGTTCCGGATCTGCATCGCAGGATGCTGCTGGCTACCCTGTGGAACACCTACATCTGTATTAACGAAGCGCTGGCATTGACCCTGAGTGATTTTTCTCTGGTCCCGCCGCATCCATACCGCCAGTTGTTTACCCCTCACAACGTTCCAGTAACCGGGCATGTTCATCATCAGTAACCCGTATCGTGAGCATCCTCTCTCGTTTCATCGGTATCATTACCCCCATGAACAGAATCCCCTTACACGGAGGCATCAGTGACCAAACAGGAAAAAACCGCCCTTAACATGGCCCGCTTTATCAGAAGCCAGACATTAACGCTTCTGGAGAAACTCAACGAGCTGGACGCGGATGAACAGGCAGACATCTGTGAATCGCTTCACGACCACGCTGATTGAGCTTTACCGCAGCTGCCTCGCGCGTTTCGGTGATGACGGTGAAAACCTCTGACACATGCAGCTCCCGGAGACGGTCACAGCTTGTCTGTAAGCGGATGCCGGGAGCAGACAAGCCCGTCAGGGCGCGTCAGCGGGTGTTGGCGGGTGTCGGGGCGCAGCCATGACCCAGTCACGTAGCGATAGCGGAGTGTATACTGGCTTAACTATGCGGCATCAGAGCAGATTGTACTGAGAGTGCACCATTGCGGTGTGAAATACCGCACAGATGCGTAAGGAGAAAATACCGCATCAGGCGCTCTTCCGCTTCCTCGCTCACTGACTCGCTGCGCTCGGTCGTTCGGCTGCGGCGAGCGGTATCAGCTCACTCAAAGGCGGTAATACGGTTATCCACAGAATCAGGGGATAACGCAGGAAAGAACATGTGAGCAAAAGGCCAGCAAAAGGCCAGGAACCGTAAAAAGGCCGCGTTGCTGGCGTTTTTCCATAGGCTCCGCCCCCTGACGAGCATCACAAAAATCGACGCTCAAGTCAGAGGTGGCGAAACCCGACAGGACTATAAAGATACCAGGCGTTTCCCCCTGGAAGCTCCCTCGTGCGCTCTCCTGTTCCGACCCTGCCGCTTACCGGATACCTGTCCGCCTTTCTCCCTTCGGGAAGCGTGGCGCTTTCTCATAGCTCACGCTGTAGGTATCTCAGTTCGGTGTAGGTCGTTCGCTCCAAGCTGGGCTGTGTGCACGAACCCCCGTTCAGCCCGACCGCTGCGCCTTATCCGGTAACTATCGTCTTGAGTCCAACCCGGTAAGACACGACTTATCGCCACTGCAGCAGCCACTGGTAACAGGATTAGCAGAGCGAGGTATGTAGGCGGTGCTACAGAGTTCTTGAAGTGGTGGCCTAACTACGGCTACACTAGAAGGACAGTATTTGGTATCTGCGCTCTGCTGAAGCCAGTTACCTTCGGAAAAAGAGTTGGTGGCTCTTGATCCGGCAAACAAACCACCGCTGGTAGCGGTGGTTTTTTTGTTTGCAAGCAGCAGATTACGCGCAGAAAAAAAGGATCTCAAGAAGATCCTTTGATCTTTTCTACGGGGTCTGACGCTCAGTGGAACGAAAACTCACGTTAAGGGATTTTGGTCATGAACAATAAAACTGTCTGCTTACATAAACAGTAATACAAGGGGTGTTATGAGCCATATTCAACGGGAAACGTCTTGCTCTAGGCCGCGATTAAATTCCAACATGGATGCTGATTTATATGGGTATAAATGGGCTCGCGATAATGTCGGGCAATCAGGTGCGACAATCTATCGATTGTATGGGAAGCCCGATGCGCCAGAGTTGTTTCTGAAACATGGCAAAGGTAGCGTTGCCAATGATGTTACAGATGAGATGGTCAGACTAAACTGGCTGACGGAATTTATGCCTCTTCCGACCATCAAGCATTTTATCCGTACTCCTGATGATGCATGGTTACTCACCACTGCGATCCCCGGGAAAACAGCATTCCAGGTATTAGAAGAATATCCTGATTCAGGTGAAAATATTGTTGATGCGCTGGCAGTGTTCCTGCGCCGGTTGCATTCGATTCCTGTTTGTAATTGTCCTTTTAACAGCGATCGCGTATTTCGTCTCGCTCAGGCGCAATCACGAATGAATAACGGTTTGGTTGATGCGAGTGATTTTGATGACGAGCGTAATGGCTGGCCTGTTGAACAAGTCTGGAAAGAAATGCATAAACTTTTGCCATTCTCACCGGATTCAGTCGTCACTCATGGTGATTTCTCACTTGATAACCTTATTTTTGACGAGGGGAAATTAATAGGTTGTATTGATGTTGGACGAGTCGGAATCGCAGACCGATACCAGGATCTTGCCATCCTATGGAACTGCCTCGGTGAGTTTTCTCCTTCATTACAGAAACGGCTTTTTCAAAATATGGTATTGATAATCCTGATATGAATAAATTGCAGTTTCATTTGATGCTCGATGAGTTTTTCTAAGAATTAATTCATGAGCGGATACATATTTGAATGTATTTAGAAAAATAAACAAATAGGGGTTCCGCGCACATTTCCCCGAAAAGTGCCACCTAAATTGTAAGCGTTAATATTTTGTTAAAATTCGCGTTAAATTTTTGTTAAATCAGCTCATTTTTTAACCAATAGGCCGAAATCGGCAAAATCCCTTATAAATCAAAAGAATAGACCGAGATAGGGTTGAGTGTTGTTCCAGTTTGGAACAAGAGTCCACTATTAAAGAACGTGGACTCCAACGTCAAAGGGCGAAAAACCGTCTATCAGGCGATGGCCCACTACGTGAACCATCACCCTAATCAAGTTTTTTGGGGTCGAGGTGCCGTAAAGCACTAAATCGGAACCCTAAAGGGAGCCCCCGATTTAGAGCTTGACGGGGAAAGCCGGCGAACGTGGCGAGAAAGGAAGGGAAGAAAGCGAAAGGAGCGGGCGCTAGGGCGCTGGCAAGTGTAGCGGTCACGCTGCGCGTAACCACCACACCCGCCGCGCTTAATGCGCCGCTACAGGGCGCGTCCCATTCGCCAATCCGGATATAGTTCCTCCTTTCAGCAAAAAACCCCTCAAGACCCGTTTAGAGGCCCCAAGGGGTTATGCTAGTTATTGCTCAGCGGTGGCAGCAGCCAACTCAGCTTCCTTTCGGGCTTTGTTAGCAGCCGGATCTCAGTGGTGGTGGTGGTGGTGCTCGAGTGCGGCCGCAAGCTTCGGATATAGGTACGCGCGAACCGACCGATAAGGTGACGCCAACGCTCAGTATTTGCTGATTTTCCACCGGCAGCGTGCGATAGCCGTGGACGAAGCACGCGTTCACGCGAGTCGGCTCCTCCAGCACGTTTACGCGCATCCGGCGTTTCGCCATCTCCTCCAGCAGGATCGCGATCTGCATCTCGGCGAGCCGCGCGCCGACGCAGCGGTGGATGCCGTGCCCGAACGCCAGATGCCGCCGCGCATTGGGGCGATCCACCTGGATCGCATCGGCATCGTCGCCGAACACGCTCTCGTCGGTTCGCCGAGATGTACCAGAGGATCAGCTTGTCGCCCGCCTTGATCGATTGCCCCATCAGTTCGGTATCCGCGGTCGCGGTGCGGCGCATGTGCGCGAGCGGGGTCTGCCAGCGCAGGATCTCGCTCACCGCATTGGGGATGAGCGCCGGATCCGCCTCGAGCTTGGCGCGCGCGTCGGGAAACTTGTCGAGCCCATAGGCCAGCGCGGACATCGAATTGCGAGTCGTGTCGTTGCCGCCGACGATCAGCAGGATGAGATTCCCGATGAATTCATTGTGATCCATGTGAGACATCGCGTCCGAATGGATCATCATCGAGATCAGGTCGGGGGTCGGATCCTTGCCGAGCTTCTGGTCCCACAAGCCTTTGAAATACGAGCCGCATTCGAACATGTGGACGAGGCGCTGCTGGCGAAGCTCCTCGCTCTTCACCAGCTCGATATCGCCCGCCCAGTCCGACCAGAAGGTGAGCTTCCGGCGGTCGGCCCAGGGGAAATCGAACAGGATCGCCAGCATCTGCGTCGTCAGTTCGATCGCGACCGTATCGACCCAGTCGAACCGCGTGTTCCACGGCAGGCTGTCGAGCATGTCCGCAGTGCGCCGGCGGATATCGCCTGACATCCGCGTCATCTCGCTCGGCGTGAAGGCAGGCGCGACGGTGCGGCGCTGGCCGGTATGGACCGGACGGTCGCGCGCGATGAACATCGGCATCTGGACGTCGCGTTCGGCGACGAAATCGGCGATCGTGATGCCGCCCGCCTCGGACGAATAGAGCTCGGGGAGCGACTCGACCTCGACGATCCCCTTGTAGTTGGAGACCGACCAATAGGGGCCGTAGTCGGAGTGTTCGACGTAATGGACCGGGGCCTCGCGCGCAGCCGGGCGAACGGCGCCTGCCACACGTCGTCGCGGTACAGTTCGGCGCGACTCACATCGAGCGGATCGACCCGCCACGTCCACGTCCCGCGCCAGAGTCGCCATCGTCAGTCGACGGAGCTCGAATTCGGATCCGCGACCCATTTGCTGTCCACCAGTCATGCTAGCCATATGGCTGCCGCGCGGCACCAGGCCGCTGCTGTGATGATGATGATGATGGCTGCTGCCCATGGTATATCTCCTTCTTAAAGTTAAACAAAATTATTTCTAGAGGGGAATTGTTATCCGCTCACAATTCCCCTATAGTGAGTCGTATTAATTTCGCGGGATCGAGATCTCGATCCTCTACGCCGGACGCATCGTGGCCGGCATCACCGGCGCCACAGGTGCGGTTGCTGGCGCCTATATCGCCGACATCACCGATGGGGAAGATCGGGCTCGCCACTTCGGGCTCATGAGCGCTTGTTTCGGCGTGGGTATGGTGGCAGGCCCCGTGGCCGGGGGACTGTTGGGCGCCATCTCCTTGCATGCACCATTCCTTGCGGCGGCGGTGCTCAACGGCCTCAACCTACTACTGGGCTGCTTCCTAATGCAGGAGTCGCATAAGGGAGAGCGTCGAGATCCCGGACACCATCGAATGGCGCAAAACCTTTCGCGGTATGGCATGATAGCGCCCGGAAGAGAGTCAATTCAGGGTGGTGAATGTGAAACCAGTAACGTTATACGATGTCGCAGAGTATGCCGTGTGTCTCTTATCAGACCGTTTTCCCGCGTGGTGAACCAGGCCAGCCACGTTTCTGCGAAAACGCGGGAAAAAGTGGAAGCGGCGATGGCGGAGCTGAATTACATTCCCAACCGCGTGGCACAACAACTGGCGGGCAAACAGTCGTTGCTGATTGGCGTTGCCACCTCCAGTCTGGCCCTGCACGCGCCGTCGCAAATTGTCGCGGCGATTAAATCTCGCGCCGATCAACTGGGTGCCAGCGTGGGTGTGTCGATGGTAGAACGAAGCGGCGTCGAAGCCTGTAAAGCGGCGGTGCACAATCTTCTCGCGCAACGCGTCAGTGGGCTGATCATTAACTATCCGCTGGATGACCAGGATGCCATTGCTGTGGAAGCTGCCTGCACTAATGTTCCGGCGTTATTTCTTGATGTCTCTGACCAGACACCCATCAACAGTATTATTTTCTCCCATGAAGACGGTACGCGACTGGGCGTGGAGCATCTGGTCGCATTGGGTCACCAGCAAATCGCGCTGTTAGCGGGCCCATTAAGTTCTGTCTCGGCGCGTCTGCGTCTGGCTGGCTGGCATAAATATCTCACTCGCAATCAAATTCAGCCGATAGCGGAACGGGAAGGCGACTGGAGTGCCATGTCCGGTTTTCAACAAACCATGCAAATGCTGAATGAGGGCATCGTTCCCACTGCGATGCTGGTTGCCAACGATCAGATGGCGCTGGGCGCAATGCGCGCCATTACCGAGTCCGGGCTGCGCGTTGGTGCGGATATCTCGGTAGTGGGATACGACGATACCGAAGACAGCTCATGTTATATCCCGCCGTTAACCACCATCAAACAGGATTTTCGCCTGCTGGGGCAAACCAGCGTGTGGACCGCTTGCTGCAACTCTCTCAGGGCCAGGCGGTGAAGGGCAATCAGCTGTTGCCCGTCTCACTGGTGAAAAGAAAAACCACCCTGGCGCCCAATACGCAAACCGCCTCTCCCCGCGCGTTGGCCGATTCATTAATGCAGCTGGCACGACAGGTTTCCCGACTGGAAAGCGGGCAGTGAGCGCAACGCAATTAATGTAAGTTAGCTCACTCATTAGGCACCGGGATCTCGACCGATGCCCTTGAGAGCCTTCAACCCAGTCAGCTCCTTCCGGTGGGCGCGGGGCATGACTATCGTCGCCGCACTTATGACTGTCTTCTTTATCATGCAACTCGTAGGACAGGTGCCGGCAGCGC